>NZ_CP136424.1 GCF_034356035.1 Blautia hydrogenotrophica DSM 10507 | reverse complement strand
CGGCAAGCAGCTCCTCCATCATCTGATCGACATTGGAATAGGTCTTGCCAAGGCTCGGATCGGCCTTCATTCTCTTTACTTCCTTGATTGCTTCGACGGTTTCAGCGTTCGGTACATCACCGCTGATTTCAAAGGGTATTCTATACTCCCTCACAGCCTTACGCGCAAAAACATTGAACGCCGTTGTCATCGTCATTCCCATATCAGCACAGAACGCCTCAAACTGCCGCTTCAAGTCTGCGTCCATACGAATGTTAATATTTGTATTTGCCATAGGTAGCAACTCCTTTCACTCTTATTATATCCATTGTATAACTTTTTATTTACAATGTCAATATATATTCCTGGCCGTTTACCCAAGCACTGGCCCTTAAACTTCTACCCTGGTATGTTCGCATTTAGAGGGCAAAAAAGCCTTGATTTATGCGGCTTTCTGGGCGCAGTAGAGAGGGGGCCGGTATTTTACCCTCGGAGGGCTGAAAACGGCTTCTAAAGCGTAACAGGGGCCTTTCTGGGCCTTATTCCTGGCCCCCATCGTGTAGCGCGTCCAGGAGCCAATCGCTCAACTCCTGGGAAGGGGACACCCGCACCGTTATATGCCCATTTTCAAAGCGCACCGCTGGCGGCGGGCAATCCCACCACTTACGGACGGTTTTCGGATCAAGGCCAGTTTCCCGGTGACAGTCGGCCTTGCGTCCCTCCGGGTGCTGCTGCCGCCATTCATAAACCCGCGCCTGGGCCGTTCCGCTGCCTTTTGGCCGCCCATTCCCTTCTCTCCAATTCGTACCATTGGCCTTATCGTTAATCTCCTGGATTGCTCTCGCGCCCTGCAAATGTACTGGCTGTTTGCGCCAGTTCCGCTTATTGACAGGCATAGTCAGGCCGGAGAGCTTCGCTATATCGTCCCTGGGGAATGTCACATAGTCCTCGTTGAACATCTCAAGGGCGCACACCACATCATCTTTTGTAAAGCGGTTTATATCCTCCACGCTCATATCATCGTAGGGCCGAAGCAACGCGAAAGCGTCCCGGCGCAGCTCGTCCTCGTCTATCCCGCATTTCTTCGCATAAATCGCCAGCGTCATAATGCCATAGAAACGATGGCCCACCCGGATTTCATCGGCGATCCGGTGCAGCCACCAGTCGTAAAGGTCACGCTTGACCGTCCAGCGGCCCCGCCGCTCCTTCTTGATGATCCGCCGCTCATACCAATCCGGGTACTTCTCTTTCGCCTCGGCCAGCGACAGTCGGCTCTTTCTCATAAGCCCCTCAAGCCGCTGCTGTTCCCCGTTGCTGTCCGGGATATAATCAAGCAGCCGCGCCAGCTCCACCGGCCCGCCGAGCCGGAACGCCCTCACAGGGTACTCACGCCCCAGCTTCGAGCCAGAGCCGACCACCCGAAAGCCCTGCAAAATCCCCTGCATTTGCGGCTCCTTGATGGTGGAGGTAAACTTATTCCAAATCTGCCGGGTGAGGGAATATTTCAGCTCTTTCAAGCATTTCTGGTTGTACGGGTACATAGGCACCGGCTCTTTCAGCACATAATACAGGTGAAGCCCTGTCCCGCTGTTTACAACAAAGGTTGCCTGGGGCAGAATATCCTTGTTCATCTGGTGCAGCGTGTCCCGGAGCTGGGGCATACCCACCCCATCCAAGTCAAAGACCAGGGCATAGAGATACCGGGCATTTTTGCCGCACCGCCGCCGTCCAAAATAGGAGATCGGGGACATAATCGTGAAATCGGTGTCTTGCAGCTCCCGCAGCTCGTCCAGCTCGTCAGTGACGGTACATCGTTTCGCTTTACCGTCCCCCTCGATCTGCAGGGCAATCCCGGTTGCCTTGTCAACCTCACTTTTGGCCACTGTCACCGCGATCCCGTTTCCCTTCCTGTCCTCAAAATGGCCCTTCCTCTCGAAAGATCCTTCCGGGAAGATCTCACGATAAAACTCATACGGCTCCACCGGCTCTAAAAACTTCTCTAAATGCTCGTTCTTTTCCCTGTAAAGTTCCCGCAGCCGTTCCAGTGCTACTTGCTGATCCGCCATTCCTTACACCTCTTTTCGTACATTCTGCAAACCCATAGGGGGAAAAGGGGGAGCCAAAGAGCGGCCCCTTCGGGGCCTTAAAGAGAAAGTCACCTCCCCCTTTTCCCCCTCGCTCTGGGGCATGGAAATGATGGAAAACCTTTCAGGTTTACCACATTCCCACACCCCGCCGCTCACCCCCATAACCCCCTCCGACTTTCTCCCTGTCCGAGAGAAAATATTTTTATTATTTATCCTGGCCTAAAGACCATAGGGGGGCATATATTATCAATACATTTTATTCCCTATTTTACGACACACTAACTCCCTGCTATCCCCTATACCCACAGGGGGGCATATATTATCAATACATTTTATTCCCTATTTTTACTGTTATTATAGCCTGTCCGGGCGGCTCTTGCAAGGCCCCCGGACAGGCTTCTTTTACAACTCCATACCGCCCCAGGTGTGGCCCCGTTCCTGCTCTCTTTCCGGCTGCTGCACCTCTGGCACAGGTAGCAGCTCCCGCGCCTTTTCGACCAGGGGCCGGAACTGCTCCGGCAAGTGCTGATCCAGAAAGTCCAGCACCGCCCCGATCCCTTCCTGGAGCCGCGCCGAAATCCCACGCTCCCAGCTCAAATCTTTTTCCAGGTATTCGACCTGCACTTTGAGCTGCCGGTTTTCATTTTCAAGCCGCTTCCGCTCCTGGGCCTCCTTCAGCTTTTCTTTCATCGAGGGGATTTTCTGCTGAAGCTGTTGGTTTTCTACCTTCAGCTCCCGCACCTTCTGCTCTGCCGCCGCACCCCGGATCACCGCCGCCTTCAGCTCCTTCACCTGCTCCACCGTCACACCCTTGACGGCCCCTGTCAGCGTCTTTTCTGGTTGTATCGCGTCCAGATCGGGCTTGACCTTCTCCACCGCTTTCAGCAGCTTCACATTCCCTTGCAGGGCCTTTCTCTGCTTTTCCAAGGCCGCGATCTCCTGCTCTGCCGCTATCACCTGTTCCTGGACAGCTTCAAGCCGCTGGGCCGCTGCCCTGTACTCTGGCAGCTCCATATGAGGGCGGCCACCGCCCAGGCTGATGATCTCAAACTCGTGCGCCTGGGCGATTTCCGTTAGGGCTTCTTTCTCCCGTTCCATCCAGGCTTTCCATTCCGTCTGCTTCCGGCCAAGCCCCTCAAATCCTTGCTGCTTTAACGCTTGTTTCATTGATACCCTCGTTGAGAGGCCCCGGCTCTGCTCCGTTGCCACCGGCACGAAGTCCACATGGAGGTGGGGCGTGGCCTCGTCCATGTGCAGCACCATATTGAACACCCGCAGATGAGGATTGCGCTCCTGGAAGGACTCTGCAAATTCTTTGAGAGCTGCCGCCGCCCGTTCCCCTCCAGGGGAGCCGCACCCGCAGTCCGTCAAGTTGCCGATCTGAAAGATAGCCTCGTGAAATAGCTTCTCCTGCTTGCTCTGCCGGATATGCTCATAGTAGTCTGGTATCTTGTCCCTGGTCTTTTTCTTTTTGGCATTGTAGGCGGCCAGGGCTTCATCGAAAAGTTCGTGGTACACCTTTTTCAAATCCTCGTTGCAAAAGGTGACATTCTGCCCCGACCTGCTTCGGTCTACATTCGCCGCTGAAAAGCTCCTGTTGTTGTGCCGGATACTTCCCCGGCCCGTCATTCCCGAAATGGTTGTGCCTATAAAATCACCCGTCCCTTTCCTGCAAAAGCCTATATCCTACTACTCCTATTTTACCATAACTGGCCGCAGTCCACAACCTCTTTGTTACTTTCTTGTGAGAAAGTAACGCAAAAGCACTTTCACACCGCCGCCCCTTCGGGGCTGGCAGTATGAAAGTGCTTTTGCGCCCTGCCGGGGGCTAAAAGAGGCAGCCTCACAACTGTCTCCAAGAACTTCTGTTGTCACTCTACTTCTTCTGGTGCAAGAGGATAGCCACACAATTCATCTTCCTGTGCAGAAACCTCTGCGTCCTCTGTTTTTACAAGACCGCTTTCTTCAAGCAAATCTGGCGGCACAGCACTTATAGCTAACTGTTGTTCTTCCGGCAAACTATTATAAAGTAAACTTACATTCAGGATAATTTGAACAACCATAAAACGATTTTTTTAATACAATATTGTTGCCACACTTAGGACATTTTCCTACAAGGGGTCCCGAGCGCTTAGTGGGAATTTGTACCCCTTATCGATACAAATTCCCCGTAGGCGCTAGGGACCTCTTTAGCTTCTTGGAAGCTGTCAGTAGTATATCTAATAATTTATCTCCATTCCCTTTAGTAACGTGTAACTTTCCAAATTTAAAAAAGCGACTCATAGAATTATTTCCTCCCGTTAAATAATAGATAACTATTAAAAATAGACAATACTTACTCATAAGTAATGGTACTTAAATTGTTTACTTTGGCGTGTTTCATTGCTTGATGAAACTGATTTTTAGTAAACAGTTGACGATATTCTCGATTGACCCATTTTGAAACAAAGTACGTATATAGCTTCCAATATTTATCTGGAACATCTGTGGTATGGCGGGTAAGTTTTATTAAGACACTGTTTACTTTTGGTTTAGGATGAAAGCATTCCGCTGGCAGCTTAAGCAATTGCTGAATCGAGACTTGAGTGTGCAAGAGCAACCCTAGTGTTCGGTGAATATCCAAGGTACGCTTGTAGAATCCTTCTTCAACAATCAGATAGATGTCAGACGCACGGCTTTCAAAAACCACTTTTTTAATAATTTGTGTGCTTAAATGGTAAGGAATATTCCCAACAATTTTATACCTCTGTTTGTTAGGGAATTGAAACTGTAGAATATCTTGGTGAATTAAAGTGACACGAGTATTCAGTTTTAATTTTTCTGACGATAAGTTGAATAGATGACTGTCTAATTCAATAGACGTTACCTGTTTACTTATTTTAGCCAGTTTCGTCGTTAAATGCCCTTTACCTGTTCCAATTTCGTAAACGGTATCGGTTTCTTTTAAATTCAATTGTTTTATTATTTGGTTGAGTACTTTTTCACTCGTTAAAAAGTTTTGAGAATATTTTATATTTTTGTTCATGTAATCTCTCCTGAAGTGATTACATCTATAAACAAATACAGAAGTTAAACGATTTGTTTGTAATTTTAGTTATCTGTTTAAAAAGTCATAAGATTAGTCACTGGTAGGAATTAATCTAACGTATTTATTTATCTGCGTAATCACTGTTTTTAGTCTGTTTCAAAACAGTAGATGTTTTATCTACATTACGCATTTGGAATACCAACATGACGAATCCCTCCTTCTTAATTACAAATTTTTAGCATCTAATTTAACTTCAATTCCTATTATACAAAATTTTAAGATACCAATCGAGCCATTCAAGCGTTTCTTCCGAAAGACCATCCGCATCTACCATCCGATCACCAAATCGGACTTGATTTCCAGTTCCTTCTCTTTGCTCAAAAACAATCCATTTTTCGTTCATAAAAATCTCTATGGTATTGTCGGCTCCGTATTGATATTCAAAGCCCGTCCCGAAATTGGATTGGTTATCTTTTGTCGGTATCTCAGAACCGTCAACCGTCGAAGTAATTTCCCCATCCATTACTCCACAACGGGCACTTACGGTACTCTCTTTCCCCGTATCGTAGTAGAGTTTACCATCCACCATCACCATAGGAATTTTGTCCCATTCAAGTGGCAGCTCGGAGGAATGCTTCGTTACTAATTCATCAAATACAGATAGTTCTATGTTGTCCTTAGATGTTTTCCAAAAATATCCGTCTTTCTCAATAGTTCCATCATTCATTATTACAACAGTGTCTATCTGTTTCCCTTCTGTATCATACCACCTTACTGAATAACTCCACCCTGTACTGTCGTTACTTTTCTCACCTTTTTCAAATTCTAATGACAGTATATCAGCAATTTGCGAAATTACTTCTTCTTCGGTGACCTCTACCGTTTCTCCCGTATTTCCTGATTGTATTTCTATTTTTCCAACTTCTCTATCTTCGAGAGTAATGATACTATCACTGTTGTTACACCCACTTAATACAAAAGACGCCACTAATACCAAACATAAAATAAGAGCAATTTTCTTCATTGTATCACACCGCCTTTCCTACTTGTAGTGACGAAAAAAATGTCCTTTTGTTTCCTATCTACCACCAAAAATTTTTGAAAACCAGCTTTTTTTCTGTTCCGGCTCCTGCTGATCCGCTCCACTCTCCCCGGAAAGAAGCTGTTGCTTCATTGTTCCCGCGTGGAGTGCCTGGGCCGCTGCCGCTGTCTGCTGGGCGGCTACCAGGGCCTCAGTCAGCTTTGCAATCTGCCGGTCTTTTACTTCAAGCTGCCCTTGCAGCGTGTCGATAGTTGCCTGTAAAACGCAAACTAAATCGCCAACTTCGTGGTTTTCGGTTTGCGTTTTAGTTTGCGATTGGTTTTCGATTTCGGTTTGCGATTTTTCAGAAAAAGCCTGTTTTATCAAGGCTTCCTGGTGTTCATCAATCGCAAACTGGTTTCCGTTTTTTCGTAAACCTGATCGCAAACCCAGGTTTGCGATTTGCTTATTTACTGCTGTCTTTGATACCCCTATCTCGTCCGCTATCTGCCGGATTGTTTTCATACCTTCACGAACAGGCCCACAGGACACACGCCCTCAAACCCAGGCGTAGATATGTACCAGCAGCCGGGGCCTGTTGGCTCCCAGGCTACTTCAAGGGTAATCTCGTGCCAGCCATCAGGAAACAAGGCGGTAAAACCCTGCCCTGCGTGTATGCCGTCCCCTTCCAGGAGCAGCCGAGGGTGCGGATCATCGTCTGCCAGATCGGGGAGCTGCAACTGCGCGATCCTCTCTTTATCCCAGCTCATAGACCTTTCCTCCTTCCCCTAAAATAAATCGCTATGCGATCCCGTCCGGGTGAGATATAAAATCAGCTCGTCCCCGTCCACTTCGTAGATCAGCAACCAATCCGGCGTAATGTGGCACTCACGACACCCCGCATAGTCCCCGGAAAGTTGGTGATCCCTGTTTTTCTCCGGCAACGGCTCCCCCGCAGCCAGTTTTTTAATAATATCGGTCAGCAAAGGAATATCAAAGCCGCGCTTTTTCACGCGCTTCAAATCCTTCTGAAACTTTGTGGTTGGTCTTATGTTATACAT